>NZ_JARJHD010000029.1:0-6404 GCF_030441955.1 Enterococcus spodopteracolus
TTATTTTTCGTTCACTTTTTACTTTTGGCATATCTGATTCACTTGTATCTTTGGTCTCTGAACTGCATGCTGCTAAAAGACCGATAGAACATACTAATACCAGATAACCTTTATACTTTGTTCCTTCCTTCATCATAAAAAACCATCCTCTTCCATTTGTTTTAGTTATGTTTCTCTTGTTATACTTTTGCTCCTTCATTAAGATCAATCATAAAAAAAGTGCTCTTAGAATAGTCAAATTATACTTAATCTTCGCTTTTTTCCGACTCTTCTTCATCTGGCGTCAGAACAGCCATTCCATTATCCAATACACGTTCAGTCATTTCCTTTCCATCTACGGTTACTTTTCGTTCACTTTTTACATTGGGCATCTCTGATTCACTTGTATCTTTGGTCTCTGAACTGCATGCTGCTAAAAGACCAATCGAAAATACTAATACTAGATACCCTTTATACTTTGTTCCTTTTTTCATCATAAAAAACCATCCTCTTTTATTTGTTTTAGTTATGTTTCTCTTGTTATATTTACTATCATACATTACAGACCTATTCTCTTTCTAAAGCTAATCTGTTTTTTATGTAATTTTTTCGAACAAAAAGATAGCGCTTAAATTTCACACACAAAAAAACAATCCAAGTGATCATTGGATTGTTCATACTGCAAACAACACTCCGAATATAAGAGTTTGTCTACAGCCTTAAGTATCGTAATTAGATTTACAATATTTAAAATATATACTGGATAATCTGATCAATTTTAGCCATATCTTGTAAAGGTAAATTTTCTACCTTTTTGAGTTTTCTTTTCTTGAAATCAAGTGATTTTAATTGCGAAATAAGTACTTGCCCATTTGTATCTAAATCTTCAGGAAGAGAATAGCGTGTCGGTAGATTCTTTATAGTAGAAGTAATTGGACAAATTACCGCAAACATTGTCTTCCGATTAAACTCATATCGAGAAACAACTAATCCTGGACATCTCTTTTGAATTTCGTTTCCTGTTAAAGGATCAAAATCAATCCAAACTATATCCCCTTTTTTAGGAATGTAATTCTTATCTTCTGACACTATAAAATTTCTCTCCCTTCAGGAGTTAGCTCTTCCCATTCATCTTTTTCATAATACTCAGCTTCTTCTCCTCCACTAAATGGATCACCGATTTTAGGAACTAACGTAATTGTTCCATCATCAGAATATACAACGATATATTCCTGGTTATCCGAAGGTTTTTTTCCATTATCAGACGGAAGAGTAATCACTACAGAACTTCCTTGTAATCTAGATTTTGTAATAAGCATAGATATCACTCCTTTCTTTTAATATTACTATACAACACTAAGTAACGCAAAGATTTTAAAAATGTTTATTCATGCATTAAGTGTCCAGTATATCGTCCGTTTCTGGACACTTTATTTTTTTACCTTAAATTTAAATTTTTTTATACTTTTAGTGTTCATAAACCCATATCAAAATCTATGTTCATTTAATCTATATAGATAAAGTTATGTTACAATAGATTTTAGTTAGGAGTGATTTTTTTGAAAATAGGATATGCTCGAGTATCCACTGGATTACAAAATTTAGATTTACAAGAAGATAGTTTAAACAAATTTGGTTGTGAGAAGATTTTCACTGATCATATGAGTGGAGCAAAAAGTAATCGACCAGGATTGGAAATGGCCATCGATTTTGTTCGTTCTGGAGATACTCTCGTAGTTTGGCGTTTGGATCGCCTAGGAAGAAATATGGAAGATCTGATTTCGATCGTCAATCGTTTGAATGAACGTGGTGTGAGTTTTCATAGTCTTCAAGAAAATATTACAATGGACAAATCTAGCTCTACGGGACAACTTATGTTTCATTTGTTTGCGGCTTTTGCCGAATTTGAGCGCAACTTGATTTTGGAAAGATCGGCTGCTGGAAGAGAAGCTGCACGTGCAAGAGGAAGGTTTGGTGGTCGTCCTGAGAAGTTAACTTCTCAGGATTTGGAACTACTGAAGACTCTAGTAGATAACGGTACGCCTATTAAAACGATTGCCGAACGTTGGAATGTTTCTCGAACAACCATCTATCGTTATCTTGATAAGATAGATAAAACAAAAACAACAACTTCCAGTTAACTCCTGAGAAGTTGTTGTTTTATTAGGTAAAATATTTTACAACATTTTTTATGTCGATTTTTCATACTTTTATATCAAAATAAACAAATTATTTCTATTATATATACAAGAAATTGCTTACTATATAATTTAAACCAATAAACAACTTACTTATTTTAGGCTACTTCTTTATAATCAATAAATTTCTGATTATTTTAGATTGCCAACTACTTTTGTACATTATTAGTTTTAATGCTATACTTTTTTTGGCAGCTTGCCCCTGATTGGGGGTGTTTTTCGTGAAAGAGCTTATCTCATTGGTTATCGCACCAATTTTTGTTGGACTAGTCATCGAACTAGTTTCTCACTGGTTAGACGAGAAAGACGATAACTAAGCAAGTTGTCTCTAACCCACATGTTCGGAGTCGCAACGAACATAAAGAAAGCCAACCCTACTCGCAATAGGGTTGGCTTTTGTGCTATTCGTGTATAGCTTATCTCATTTCGCACTCCTATTATAGCATCAATACTTTAAATGCTCAACTTAAATGTCCTCATACAAATAGTGATCTATCCTCAATTTTTTTTTGATTATCCAGGTATACTCTGTTGGACTCCTGTTGTCTATTGAATGCATTGTTTAACTGAATATAGATTTGTTAAATAATTCTATGAAAAAAGAAAGTTGCTTAAATTATATAAATATAAAAAGATTGCCTAGAAATTATTTTTTCTAAACAACCCTTTTACAAGTTTATTTTTAGACTACATTAAATACCATCGAATAGTTATTTTTTGTACTCAGTTCATTCCCGCAAAGTTCCTTGAAGTACGTACGGTAGTCTGTCTCAACGATCCGAAGGATCTCTTGTATTGGCAATTTGCTATAGTCATAACAAATCAATTCTGCCATTAGTGTTAATTTCGCATCTATCTCTAAGATCTTCGGGAAATTTTCCGTAAAATTATCTGGTGAAATCGTACTTATAAATTGATTCAGTTGCTCGAACTGTTGCCTTAGGTACTCATTCAATTTTTTTGTCTCCCTTTTATCTTGTGGCATGCTTTCTTGCAACTGAAGCAGATAAATATCCTTCGTTATTGGTATTTCCATCTTGTAGACTCCTTTCTAATTGACAGTATAAAATTTATCTATTGATGGATCCACAGGAAATCATGCCTAATTTTGTGGATCATTTTGGTAGATAGTATGTTTCATTAAAGAAACAACAGATGTAGAGAGCTCTTTTTTAATTACTAGGAACAGCACTCAATTCCCACGTCAGTGTGCTTTTGTAGGTTGTAGCCTCAGGAGTTGCTCCTCTGGGTACCGTAAGCGCCACGCTCTCCGATGCTGTTTCTTCATCGCCAAAGCGATAAATCCAAGTTCCTTGCCCTTCATCACCCTGAGCCATCAATAATACCCGTTTAACACCTGGAGTCAATGCCAATGGATTGGTCTGTTGGAGTTCAGGTGCTATACCATCTTGTGCAGTAGCTAATTGTTGGTTCGTTAGGCGCAGTTGGGAACCCGTCAACTGATGGCCTACTTCATTTTCAAATTGTGTTTTTTGCGTAACCGCTAATTGCCAGCCATGGCGTTCTGTATCTGAGCGACGGTCACTGACTTGGATATAGTTCGGTCGTTCTTCTGTCTCGTTGATGGTCCCATCTTCATTCAATAACCGTTGCGGTTGGGCAAAATAAGTTTGATCTCTCGCCGAGATACCTTGCGTACCAAAGTGGAATTGCGAGACAAAATCGATACTTAAACGTCCCTGATCTTCAGGAAGCTGGGGTTTATTTTCTGGATCAATTTCTGTCTCTGGATCAAGAGGATCGACTGGGCTTACGATCGCCAACTCTTCTTCATAGTTCGCTTGAATGACCGTATTAGAACTCCCCATCGTAAACGTCGTGGACTCTGAAGTTGTATCCGCTATTCTTGAGCCTGTTCCAGATACGACTTCCCAGGAAACAAAACGGTAGCCCTCATTGGGCTTGGCTTGAATATTTATATTGGTATTTCCAATTACTTTTCTTTCTCCGCTATATTCTTCATTGTCTAAAAATACCTTACCAGCATTCTCTAAGTTACTAGTTGTTGTCAAAGTATTTATTTGAGGATTACTTGTTTCATAATCAATATCGTAACCATTTAACGGATGATTATACTCTGAAATAGAACTTGACCGCGATAAAATATTCGGAAATGCTTGTTCTACATTTAATGGTGGTGCATAGTGATTGTCGGATTGGTTTCCACTAAAGTCTACCGCACTTGAGATTCTTAGATTATTTGTTAGTGATTCAAAATAAATTCCGCCACCAATTGAGGCATGATTATTTCGAATCTCTCCTCTAGTTAAATCGATTGTCCCTAATTCTTCGACATAAATTCCCGCTCCATGAGTCCCTTCATTTTCAATGATTGATCCACCATTCATTTCAAAAACACCTTGTGTAATACGTATACCGCTGTCTTTTGAGTCTTTTATTGTTCCACCCCTCTGGATAACAGATGTGGAAGTTGAATCGATTAAGATCCCTTCAGTACCAGAGTTCTCGATGATCCCTCCTTCTATTATTAGGTTGGTGTTAGTACCACCGATATATATACCGTTCGTTTCTGAATTGCTTATTACCCCATTTCTAATAATGGACGTTGCGGTACCTAATAAACTTACCCCTGTGCCTTCAATTGTTCCACCATTCATAATAAATGTCCCAGCAGCGCCCGAAACTGCACGTACTCCTCGAGATCCTCCAGAGATTGTGCCTCCATTCATCGTAAGCGTTCCTGTCCAAATTTGTATTGCATTAAAGTCAGCATCCTTAATCGTTCCTCTATTGATAACCATCTGAGCACTACTACTTATATCGATAGACGCTCCATCAGACGCCTTACCATTCTGGACAATTCCACCATTTAGTGTGAATAACCCTGTAGTTCCAGTTACTTTCACTCCACCCCCATCAAGGATAACATTGTCACTCAAAGTCAATTGACTATTCGTTACTAAAAAATGCTGCTGAGGCCCAGAATTAGTTAATGTTCGAGAACTAGTAGCTTGTAATCGAATGTTTCTTCCTTGCGGAATACTAACTCTTGAGGTAAAAGCAAAGGAGTTGGTTATTGTTATAATCGTTTCTGTATTTGCCACAGCATTTGAAACCGCCCTCTGCAAACTTGCGAAGTTTCCAACACTAACATTATTGCGTTGAATCGGGGTGTCTTCGTAATCATCATTTTCTAACGAACCTTCATCCTGACTATTTTCTTCAACAGAATCACTTAACGAGTCATCTGTAGAATCTTCATTGTCTTGTAGGACCTGTATTGTAGCAACAGAATCATCTACTACTAATTCAAACATTCCTTCATCTTCAAAGGTAATCGGAAGTGAAAAGGTGTTTTGTGCCTTCAAGGAAGTAAGTACCCATTCTTGATCTGATGGGCCTCTTTTCAAGAATATTCCTGCTGGCAGATTTTTTTCTAAAATAGTTGCTTCATTCGGTACAGTAAGCTTTACTTCAGAAACTTCTTTGTCTGAAAAAATCGTCATTTCCATTTCTTCATTCATATTCACTTGCTTATGTGGCTCATGCCAGGAAAAGCGAGGTTCAGATAAATCTATCTCTTCAACTAAATTTGTTAGATCTGATTGATTCATCGGAACAGTTTTTTTTTCATCTACAGTTTCATTCGTTTCCGCATAGATTTGTCCTATGGACAATGGCATTATTTGACATAGTAAAAGAAAGGTACCACATAACGCGACTTTCTTACGAATATTTACCATTCTTGTTTCACTCCTTACATCTCTTGCTTTTTGGATTGTTTTTTTTGCTTGATTAGCAAATAAAGAATCACTGCTGCCAGTAAAATCAGTAAACTGATTGCTCCGATCATCCACCAATTGATACTTGTATCGATCGTGACATCTGCTTGATTTAATGCTCGGGCTTCATCTGCATCGATCGTAAACTTCCGTTCCCATTCCCATTCCTCTTTCCCAGAACGTGCCGTCATTTTCAATAGATACTCTCCACTACGAAAGCGATCGCCTTCTAAAGAAATCGGAAAGTTGAAATTCGAGTTTGGCGCCATTTGCATTTGTTCTTGACTGGCTTGGTATAAAATTTCTTCTTCGCCCACTTTTTGTACCGTAGCTTCGACTTCTAAGCGATTCACAAATGTTGGGGTGAAGTTTTGTAGATTCGCACTGATGACATTGCGATAGTTGAGTTGATCGGCAAAAACATCTAACAACTCTAAATCAGGTTGTACAGCATCTTGTTTGT
>NZ_JARJHD010000030.1:0-5793 GCF_030441955.1 Enterococcus spodopteracolus
CAAAAAGAAGTCAGGACTGCGCGAACGTAGTCCTGACTTCTTTAATCTATCACAACCTGATTGCACAACTGCTACTTACCAGGGACTAAATTTTCTACAAGAGTTTCTAGTACGTTGTGAGTTTTTTGATCATTTTGTTCTTACTATTTAGTGGTATGGTGTGGTTTTGTACATTCCAGTTGAGTGTGTAAAAATAAAAAATCAAAGTCCCTGGCAAATAGCAGTTGTGCAATTTGGCTATTAGCTTCGCTACCACCACAAAAATATCAAATTAATTTTATGATAATTGACCATTTAGCCTTTAACGATACCATCGATCAATTTAGGCGTCTTCCACTAAAAATGACAGAAAAGCACATCCTGGAATTAGCAGTTGACTTGAATGAATACTCCCAGCCATATTTTTCAAAAAGTTGTTGTACGATAAACAATCCTAAACCAGAACCTCCAGTATCTCGACTTCTGCTAAAATCCGGTCGATAAAAAGGTTGGAAAATCTTACTTAATTCCTCCTCCGTAAGTATCTGATTCACTTCATTTTCAATCACTAATTGTTTACCATCAAAAAACAGACTGATTTCTCCCTCATGCTTCGTATATTTGAAGGCATTACTTAGTAGATTATCTAAAATTTTATCAATATCATTTTTATTACCGATGATTTTCTCTCCTTTTAGATGGACGACTAGTTTTTTCTGTTCTGCTTCAGCCAATATTCGGAAAGAAGTTAATTTATGTTCGATCATTTCTTTGATTGAGACTTCTTCATAGACCACATTATCTGAAGGCAAATTGTTTCTTGAGGCAAAGAGGATATTATTGATCATTTCTGTTTGTTCTTGCAAAATATTTTTACAAACTTCTAAATATCGCTCTCTGTCTTTAAATTTTCCAACATTATAGATCATGCCATCAATCAACCCCATCAATGAAGCAACAGGTGTTTTCAATTCATGAGAAGCGATTTGCATAAACTCTGACTTTGCTTGTTCCAATTCTTTCGTTTTAGCTACTTCAAGCTCTAACACGTCAATTGTTTGGATCAAAGAAACATAGAGATGGTTGATATCTTGCGCTAAAAGTGAGATTTCATCCGTACCTTTGACATCACAACGAATATCCGCATCTAATTCGATCATTTTTTCTGTTACTTTGGATATCTCTTTGATTTTTTTTGTCGAATAAATACTATAATAGTAAGCGCCGATCCCCCCAATGATTAGTGAGACGATGATGATAAATGGATATAAATGAAGTAACACTTGACTTGCTTCTGCGACTGGTTGCATCGAATAATTACCAACTAGATAATAAGTGTTACCTTCTTTGTCAGTAATTTCTTGATAAAGGCTCATTTCATCAGAAAAAATGCTTATTTCTAAATAATCAAGATTCTCATCAAAGAAGGGACCCATGACTAGACCATTGTTATTAAGCAATATGACATCAAGATTTTGTTCTCTTCCACTTTCAAGCCAGTATTGATCAACCACCTTTTGCATGGTAGCTAAATCTTTGTTTTCTATACTCTTTGCCACTTGATTGAATTCCTTGTTTATTTCGTTCAGCTTCATTCGTTCATAGTAGATAGGCATCGTAAAATATAAGACAATCAACGAAAGAATCGAAACTAGAAAAATGATGACCCCAGAAAACAGAAAATTTTTCAGCATAATGCTCATGGGGTGTCCTCAAGCTGGTAGCCTCTATTTTTGATTGTTTTTATTGATAAAAGTGGCATCTTCTTTCGGATATTTTTTAGATGATTATCTAATATTCGACTTTCCAACTGATATTCATACGACCAAGCTTGATATACTAATTGTTCTCGCGTGATGATTTTCCCTTTGTTTCTTATGAGAATCACTAAAATATCATACTCTTTTCTTGTTAAATGGATTTCTTCCTCTTGGTATTTGACAAGACCACCATCAAGATCGATGGCGTACTCGCCAATAGTGATGTGGGGATTTCCTTGATTCATCCGAAACACATTTTCGATCCGTTTGATCAAAATAAGTGGGGAAAAAGGTTTGACGACATAGTCACTGATCAAATGGGAAAAACTGAGCAACTGCGTATATTCATCATCCAAAGCAGTCAACATGATGATCGGTACATCCGACGTTTCCCGAATTTTCTTTAAAACATCCGTCCCCCTTATTCCAGGCAACATAATGTCCAATAGGATCAAATCAAAACTTAGCTCCGCAAAAGCTTCCAATGCCTGTTCGCCACTTCTTACTGAATAAACTTCATACTTGCGTTCTTTTAAAAATTCCGTCACGATTTGATTGATCATATATTCATCTTCAACCACTAAAATTCTTTCCATATCACTCTCTCCTTATTCAAAGCGTAGTGCCTCAATAGGGTTTAATTTGGATGCTTTCATCGCTGGTAATAAGCCAAATATCACACCCATTAGGGAACAAAAAACTAAGCTAACGATAATAGATAGTGTGGACACGATATAAGGAAAATCAAGCGACTGGGTGATGATATAGCCACTTAGTAAGCCTATAAGTATCCCCAGTATCCCACCAATCAAAGTCAAGACGACTGCTTCTACTAAAAATTGTTTTAAAATTACTTTTCTTCTTGCACCGAGTGCTTTCTTTATCCCGATTTCTTTCGTTCTTTCCGTGACAGAGACCAACATGATATTCATCACACCGATTCCCCCCACTAATAACGAGATACTTGCTATACCTGCTAAAAGAATAAAACTCGATTGGTTCATCCGTTCCAATTCTCTAGCAAATTCGCCAAGATTCATTACCCCATATTCATAATCGGATGGTGGAATCTGTTGATTAAGAATCTCTGCTGCTTTTTCTGCAGCGCCTTGTAATTGATCGGTATTATTTGTTTGGATCGTGACAAGGGGCACAATATCTAATTCATCAGATAGTTTATGTGCTTGCTGCAAAGGAACATAAGCTCTTTTCTCAGAGCTAAATAGATTATTACTATTTGGATCTAGCTTAAATACCCCTTGAACTTTAAATGGCACCCCATTCATTTCGACAAACTGTCCGATCCCTTGTTCATTGGGAAATAATTCGTCATACAAGGAATCTTGCAGAAAAATGGCTTGTTGTTGCTCCTTGAAGGCTTGAGAAGCAAAACCTTCCCCTTTGATGAAGTTTAATTGCTCCAAATCCTCAACAGAAGAAGTGACAGCAGAAACTTTGGCGTCAGCCCCTTTTGCTTTCCTATAGATTTTCCCATCTTTTTGATATGACAAGCCACTTGCTAAGACCTCTGGTATCTCATTAATTTTATTTAATACATCTTCACGTAAAAACGGAAGGTATAACGGTTTTTTTTCTTCCTTTTCTGATAGGCCTCCCCCTAATAGGTTTCCACTTTGGAATGAACTTTTTTTATCGTATTGGATGTTCATCGTATTATTGTTACCACCAATCATTTCTCGTTTCATTTTTTCGGTGTTTCCACCGATGATGCTGAAAATCGAAATAATGGCAGCAATCCCAATAATGACACCTAACATAGTCAACACTGAACGCATCTTATGAGCAAAAATCGATTGTAAGGCAAATCTGATTTCTTCCATTCTTGATCACCTCACTTCATTTTGTTCATCACTGATTATTTGACCATCTCGTAAAGTGATCGTGCGCTGACATAACGCTGCAATTTCTGGCTCATGGGTAATTAGAATAATTGTTTTTCCTGCTTGGTGGAATTCCTTAAAAAGGTCCATGATTTGGCTACTGGTTTTTGTATCAAGTGCCCCTGTCGGCTCATCCCCTAAAACAAAACTAGGGTTAGTCACTAAAGCTCTCGCAATTGCGACACGTTGCTTTTGTCCTCCTGATAATTCCATTGGTTTGAAGTCACTTCGATCCTCTAACCCTACGAGTTGCAACATATCCAAGGCACGCTTACGCCGCTCTTTTTTATTGACTTTTTTATACGTTAATGACATTTCCACATTTTGCGAAACGGTTAATTTTGGCATGAGATTGAAATTCTGGAAAACAAAGCCGATTTTTGCATTACGGAAATCAGCTAATGAATTGTCCGCTAACGTTTTGACATCCGTTCCTTCAACGATATAATCCCCTGATGTAGCTGTATCCAGACAACCAATGATATTCATCAACGTCGACTTTCCTGACCCCGATGGCCCCATGATTGCGACCAGTTCTCCTTCATTGATTTGCAAAGAGATATCTTTAAGGACTTTTAGTTCTTTCCCGCCTTGCCAATATGACTTCTGAATGTTGTTAAGCGTCAACACTTGCACCAACCTCCATTCCCTCGACCATTCCTGTTTGAGGCAAAGCAAGTTGATCTTCAACAGTCAATCCTTCAACTATCTCTGCAAGTTCATCATCCATCAGATTCACCTTGACTTCATGCTCTTTGATCCGATTATTTTCGACTTTCCATACATAATATTTTTCATCTTTTTCCATGAGGTATCTTTGATTGATGATCACTTTTCCTGGCACAAAACCTTGAGGTAAAACATTGACATACACATTGGAACCAATCAGTGGCATTTCTTCTTTTGGATCAATCTTAACTTTGTAAGGAAACTTAGATAAATTAGGGTTCTCTTCTTTTTGATCGTCTTGTTTTGCATCACTTGTTAAATTTGCCACCTGCACAATGGTTCCTTGCCAAGTGTTCTCTTGGTCTTTACGATCCATGATCTCTACTCGCTGATCGACAGCGACTTTTTCACGATCAAATTCGGTGACTTGACCATCCACGTACAAGTTCGAATCATCAAGGATCTCCATAAAGTTTTCTTCTTTTTGACGTTCTTTTGATTGATTGACTAAGTCACGATTCAATGATTTGATTCTTCCTGAGTGATCAGCTGTCACTGTGTCTTCATTCAGTCGTTCTTTTTCGTTTTGATGAAGTAACTGTGCCCTTCTTAACTCTGTTTCGGCATTCTTCACTTCATTGTCGCCAGCAATAGCGTCGGCATGGAGACCGGTAATTTCTCCTTCTAATGCTTTGATCGTACTTTGTAACTCTTCGGATTTTTCTTTCGCATAATCCTGTTTTGTTTTGCCAAGCTCTGCTACTTTTTGGTTATGTGCTGTCCATTTTTGATTTGCAGTCACTCGTGCTTGTTCTACTGCTCTCACTTTGATTTCTACGTCCATTTCAGCTTCCACAACTTTTCTCTGTTGATCCGTTTGGTATGTAAACAAAGGTTGCCCTTTTTCTACGACATCTCCTTCATTTACCAGAATATCTTTTACTGTTCCTCGTTCTGGATCAATTTTGATTTTGTTGCTATTATTTGGCATGACTTTTCCTGCTAAAATCAAATTCGCCGCTTTCACCTCATCAATGAGGGATTTGACAGACCGTGCTTCAATATTTGTTCCTGCATTTTCTTCTTTTGTTTTCCCACTAGAAACAACTATACTGATTGCACCAACTACTAGTAAAACAGTGATGACTGCTACTAAATAATACCATTTTCGGTTGAATTTTTTTATTTTTTTAGGCTTCATGTACTTACTCCTTCATTCAGATCAGTCATTAGAAAAGCGCTTATATAATTCTATCCAAAGCTCATTCCTCTTCTTTTTCCGACACTTCTTCCTCAAACATTTGAACAACTGATCCATCATCCAAAATTTTTTCCGTTCCTTCCTTTCCATCCACGGTTATTTTTCGTTCACTTTTTACTTTTGGCATATCTGATTCACTTGTATCTTTGGTCTCTGAACTGCATGCTGCTAAAAGACCGATAGAACATACTAATACCAGATAACCTTTATACTTTGTTCCTTC
>NZ_JARJHD010000031.1:0-4034 GCF_030441955.1 Enterococcus spodopteracolus
CCAAGAATAATATTAACAGTTACTCAATCGTCCATAAGGGAACGTTAAACTATACTACTTGTCACCCAAGAGATATCTTTCAACGTGCGTTACTATCAAATGCTTGTCGAATTTTAATCGCACATAACCACCCCTCGAACAAGCCGAATCCAAGCAAGGAAGATGATATTGTGACCGAAAATATTGAATCGTGCGGAAAAATGTTAAATATCGAGCTTTTAGACCATATTATTGTTGGACAAAATACTTACTACTCGTATCGAGAAAATAATCGGATAGGTGCTTTCTAGTTTATGGAAAGCACCACACAATAAGAAAGGAGAATTGAAATGAATGAATTAATAGAAAAGGCACATGCCAAGATGATGGAAGAAATGAGTGAGGAACGTCCAAGGTCGGAAGATATCATACACAATTGGTTGTGCCAACAGGTACAAGTAGATAATGAGCTTTTAGAGGGGATTCTAAAGGAAGGGAAAAGTATTAGAAAGGCAATGCAGTACTGTTACTCGCAGGCAATGAAGCAAGCAATTGGAGGGTGCGCACTAATTATCCATGATGATGTTTTTCAGTGGGTGACAGATTACTTTAAGAGTGAAGAAGTTGAAATAAAGCAACCAAAGATGAGCGTAACGAATCCATTAGTAACAGTAAGTAAGCAATGCGAAAAAGAAAACCATGTTCCTAAAAAAGAAACAAAATCACCGGAAGGAGAGCAATTAAGTTTGCTAGATTTTCTATGAAAAATGCGAATGACTATGCTAAAAATTGTCTGAAACCGCCAAAAGCATTCTTTGATTGGTGCTATGAACAAATGCCAACGTACGTATGGAAAAATAAGGAAAAAGAAATTATTGCTTCGGAGAGAAGCCATAATGAAGTACGTGAGAAAAGGTTAACTAAAAAATCGAGACTAACTTTTTACGACAGAAAAGAAAATTTTATGACTGTTCTTTGTACGAAAAAGCGAATTGAAATACAGACTTACACAATCGTTTCAAAATTTGAAAATGGAAAGCAAATTTTTTTAAGCTACTTGTTAAACCTAGAGCAGTTAGCAAATGATAATCATATAAAAATTGGACTTAGAAATATTGATCATTATGAATTTGGTCTAACGAATACTGGAACAATGTTCAGCTATAGTAAACAGTATCTGCTTTTATATCAAAATAATTGGTTAAATCGTATAGGTGAAATTTCTGAATTAAGATATTTAGACTTAGAAGAAGAATATCCAGAAGAGTTACCTCATATTTATAAGTATCGACGATTAATCGAATTTGCACAGAAAATAGGGGCAGGTGAATTAGCTTCGGAAATTATTGCGCAAAGATTAGATATGCGTAAAGTAACTGTTAACTGGTTAAAAAGGAATAAAGAATTTTTTAAAAAAAGCGATAGAAAATATAGCACGTGGGAATTAAAAAATGAGATAGAGAATAGAGGGAGTAAGTTAATTGATGGTGCTGAAAAATATTTGTCAATTCAACTGTTAGATGAGATTCCCAATGGATTATCTTTAATTAGATTTCAAAACTATTTGATTAAGCATAAGGTGAATGCTAGATACTATGTAGATTACATTAACACCTTAAAAGATTTGAATATTTTATTAAGTGAAAGTCACATACTTCCTAAAGATATCTATAAAGCACATGACGAGGCAGTAGCTAGGTTGAATGCAATGAAAAGGGAAGCTGTCTGCAAGGAATTTGCTAAACGAGCGAAAGAGCTAAAAGAATTAGAAATGAGAGTTCAAGGTTATCAATTTCTATTGCCAAAAGATGCAAAGGAATTAATTGAAGAAGGTAAAGCTTTAGAGATGTGTGTCGGTGGGAGTAGCTATATTAATAGCCATGCCAACGGTGAAACGACAATAGTACTTATTAGGAGGGCTAACGAGTTAGATAAACCTTATTACACCTTAGAGTACAAAGATGAAAAAATCATACAAATACATGGTTATAAAAATAAAAATGCAGATAAATTTCTACAAGAAGCCAGTAACGAATGGTTAAAGAGAGCTAACGAGTTAATCGGAAGGGAGATACGACATGTTTCGTAACGTCTTAGGAGAACAAAAAAGCCTATCTTAATCGTTAGTTAAGATAAGCACGCAATATAGCCTACAGCGAAGCATTGCTCCTTTAGTATAACAGTATCTAAAGGAGTAATGCAATAGGTATCATAAGACGGAATTAAGTGAAGAACGAAGCAATAGGAGGAGATTATATGTACAAAATCAAGTTAATTGGAGTACAGTATGTCGTGTTTAAAAATGGTGAGAAGATAAAAGAATTTCCGACTCTTAAAGAAGCGGAATCTTACGTAGATAAGTTGACTATCTACCCTGAAAAAAATAGACGTGATCCAAAGGAGTTGGTTATTTATGACTAAAACTCTCGATGGGAATCATGTAAAACAGCAAATCTATTTATCTTTAAGTGAATTAGTCGATTTATTAATAGATAAAAGAGTTTTAGATGAGAAAGTTGCTGGCACATTGATGACTAATCACAGCTATCGATCAAATGCCCTAGAAGAAGAAGGATTACCTACCAGCTTATTATTTGATTTGGTAAAACTGGCTGGACGAAAACTAATAGTATATCCTAGTACAGACAATACAATCTACTGGTTAGAGTAGAGTTTTAGATACATTCGATAAGGTAAATCAACACATATATTCCGAAAAGCGAATATATACGCTAACTCAAATTACAAATAAAAAGTTAATAGGAGATGACATTATGAAATTAATCGATATTTACGATAATAATAGCTTAAAGTATATGGGGTCTTTTGAACACACCGATGAAAATATTATCAATTATGTAGCAGCAATCCCACAGTTCAAGTTTATACGATTAGTTGAATTATCTAGTGATGAGATAGTTCTAACGACAATCGGTAATTTTCTTGACTATGTACCTGATCAAAATTGGTTAGAAAAAATTCGTACTAGCTTGATTGCTAAACAAATGAAAGAAGATGTTATAAATGAAGTACTAATAATTGATAGATACAAAGAAGATGGACATTTCTAAAATAGAGAAGAAAAAGACCAATAAATTAATATTTGGAAAAATATTAAATCATGATATAAATAGTTTTTAGAAAAAAATATGTGAACATTGAAGCCCTAAAGTATTACATTACTCCAGGGCTTTTCATTTTTAATATTTTCTCCGTGTTAACGTTATTTCTTTTTTAGAATATTCTTTTATAGAAAAGTCTTTATTTTGAATACTTATCGGCAGCTGACTCTAAGGCTTTAAAATTACAGCAAAACACGTGGAAGCCCTTTTTTCGTTCCACTTGATTTGTATAAACTTCCATTGCTTTTTCTTTTATTTTTTCTGAGTTTTGTCTACAATACGTCAATTCTTGAGATAATAAACCTTTATACTTAACATCAGTTTCTTTTCCAATGTCTTTTATAGTGACAACATCTAAATTAGATATTGGTATCATAAATTTTAAACGCAAACTAGCATATTCTCTACCATCAGAATGTTTTAATACGAAGGAAGAATCTGGGTTACTAGTTTGATGAGATAAAGGCGCAAAATAACTATATTCGTTTATTTTTAAAATTATTCCACAGTATATTTTTTCGAATTTACCTTTTTTATGATAGTTTGCATTTGGGACTTTAGAATCTACTTTTCTTAAATAATCAATGTATTCCATTTTTATAGAATAAAGATTAATATCGGTCATCATTATCATCCTATCTGATATCTTTTTAATTATATTTTTTAAGTACCTTCTGGTAATCTTAAAAAACTCTCTATTTAGTATAGTAACATTATGTGAATCTGAAATGCTATTTTTATAGCAAATGGGTAGAAATTTTTTAAGTAAAGTGTTAATATATGTATATAGAGTTTATGGATCTCTAAAAAAACCAGCTTAATGAGAGTTTATGGATCTCTAAAAAACCAGCTTAATGAGAGTTTATGGATCTCTAAAAAACCAGCTTAATGAGAGTTTATGGATCTCTAAAAAACCAGCTTAATGAGAGTTTA
>NZ_JARJHD010000032.1:0-2216 GCF_030441955.1 Enterococcus spodopteracolus
AAAAAACTCACAACGTACTAGAAACTCTTGTAGAAAATTTAGTCCCTGGTAAGTAGCAGTTGTGCAATCAGGTTGTGATAGATTAAAGAAGTCAGGACTACGTTCGCGCAGTCCTGACTTCTTTTTGCATAGTTTCTTATACTATTTGGGGTACATGGAAGATTTGATTTCAATCGTCAATCAATAACATATTACGATGGATAAATTAACTTCTACAGGACAACTTATGTTCTAATTATTTGTGGCGTTTGCCGAGTTTGAACAGAGTTTAATCTTGGAACGCTCTGTAGCAGAAAGAGTGGTTGCTTGTGCAAGAGGCCGATTTAGTGGTCGTCAGGAAAAATTGACTTTTAATGCTGAAAACTTTGGCCATTTAAAAAGAAAAGTGACAAATATTACACTAGTGTCTATTTAGGATAAGATTAAAAAGAGCATAACTGTCCTACCGTTTCTTTCCAAAAATCTTAGTGGAAGAAAATTTAAATGAATATATGTTATAGTTAAAAGGACTAAATATTGAAAATGAGATAATACTTAGTGTGGGACGATCGGTAAAAAAACAATACGTTGTGCTAATTAGGACTTTGCCTTTTATTTTAAGGTAGTAACCTTTTAATATTGATTGGGTAAAATATTAGCAAATAAGCATAAATTTGCAGAAATATTTTCCAAAAGCAAGGTTTCGTACTTACGAAATAAGGAGTTGACTGTGATTAACAACTTCTTTTGTGTATAGTTTAAGACTTTAAGATAAATGAAATCTGTTTATATAATATGTGCGTTTAAAAAAAAGAGTATTTAGAAAAGGAACATCTTCTAAATACTCTTTTTGAGTTTTTTAGTCTAGAAATAATCTAAAAATTAAAAAAGCAAGACTAGATAAAAATAGCTTTATGATAAATGCTCTCCTTTAATTCAAACAAAAATCCAGTTTCTTGGAATAGTACCTGAACCGATAGTGATATAATTATTATAAATTCCCAAGGACTGTCCTGTAGATAGATCTGTCACTCTGAAGGTATCATAATGTAAATTATTTGTAGGTGGCAGCTTCGATACAGAAAACTCTCTAGCGTTCTCCTTTATATCTAAATAAACATATCCTCTATTAGAAATATTAAAGTATAATCTGTTATTATTTCCTTTTGATTGTAACACTCGAATGTATACTCCTCGAGGTGATTTTTCAAAAACGATTTGATCATACCATTGTTCTCTCTGCTCTTGCATTGTTGGATAATACCAACCAGCATATCTTGTCTGATTTAAGAATAGCATAGAGTGATAATCATTATTCGTGTTAACAGACGCCATAATACGTGGATTATTGATTGGGATATCTGCGATCAAATTTGTGTTTTCAGTCAGTATTTCGCTTGCTTGAATTTTTGGTCCTAATAGACCTAATGATAAGAAACTTAACAGACAAACAAGTGAGAAAACTAGTTTTTTCATGATTCTGCCTCCTTTTATTATGTTATTCAATTTTATTATAACACGATAAAGAATGCGTTTTCAATAACTTTTTTTAGTTGATAATTATATTTCTTTTGAATCAAATAATAATTAGTTAGCTGAATTTACTTAGACTTGCTAAGGAAACTGATAGAAGATAGTAAAATTTCTACAAAATAATGAGTGAATATAATAGATATAAAAGATAAAAACAATTTTTTCACTACCATATGAAAAAATTGTTTTTTTTTTAAAGATTCAATATGTTATTATTGCTAAAGTAAGAAATGTCCTTATAGGATTATTCTTGCATGTTTATTCTCGAAAACCTTCGTTTTTAAGAATGATAATACGTTATTTATCTTCTTTAGTAGGAAAGCTAATTTAATCACTTTTTCAAGACATCTGATGTGTTCGGATGTCTTTTTTTTGTCGTCTCCTTAAAAACGAAGATTTTTGAGACATCTAAGAATATAGGGGGAGGGATATGAAACACACAAAAAAATACATACTCATTATAGGTATGTTGTTGATTCAAGTATATGCACCATTAGTTGTTTATGGGACAGAAGTACGCTCTGTTGAAACTGAAGGGAAAATTGGTTTTACTGGCGTCTATGAAACACCAGGAACACCAGAGCCAGCACCCGAAGTTGAGGTAAAACCAATCTTCCCCAAAGAAATCGCTCAAACACCATCAGAAGTGACAAAGAGCGAGCATAACAAATTACCACAAACGAACGAGAGTCAGATGAATATTT
>NZ_JARJHD010000033.1:0-2151 GCF_030441955.1 Enterococcus spodopteracolus
AAAAAAAATACTGGTGTTCTCGTGGATTGAGACTACCAGCAGTTGAGTATAGCGGTCGAAATTTAGGTCTGGGGTTGGAGCCAGACTATGAGAACGACACTTGCTTAATTTATAAAATCAAGTGAATTATAACATGAACTGCAGTGGTTGCAAACTTTTGCTTATTTGATATAATCATTTTATTATATTTGAATTGAAAAATCTTTGTTTTTTCGCTTTAAGAGGGGTCCAGTAACACCCCCCTACACAGTACATTAAGAAACTCTTTGGAAGCTTGTACCGACTGGGTTTCTATCACTTTTAAAGAAAATATTTTTCTTAAAGGATTACTTCCGCGATTTTCTTAGCTTCGATGGGGTTTTTGTTTTTTAAAAATTGCATAGCATGATCTGTCAGCAGAATAAATATTTCTGCTGACTTTTTTTGTTGCGCAAACACCTTTCGAGTGATATATTGGTTATATAAAAACACCTAGGAGGTGCTTGAATGAGTAAAAACGTTAAGTTTTCTATGTCTTTGGGGCAAGAGCTAAATGATTATTGTGTAGCCGAAGCCGAACGCATAGGGATAACTAAAAACGCCTATATAGCAATGTGTGTAGATACAGTTAAACGTCAATCAGAGTCGATGGCTATGACTAGAGAAGCAAGTACTATGTTTGAACATATCAAGTCAGAGGAAAACAAAAACGGCAAGGATTAGCAAAGCGTAGCGGTTCCTTGACAGTAGGGCGTCTGTGCTATCCTGTAGAAGCTTCAGCTTGGAAATTTAGGATTGGTTTTCCCCAAGGCTGAAGGCTCCTAATTTCTGCACAGTAAGCGGGTTCCTGCTGTCAAGGATTGCGGATATCGCTCAAGGTAAAAACTGAAGGGGGGTGAGAGGGTGGAAGACGTAAAAGAATTAAACAATGTATTAGTTGATGTTTTACTTGCAGACCGATTTTATTGTGTTCAGCGTGAAATTGAGCTTATAACGGCTCAATTAGAGGTTTTGGATTATTTGTTACTAGAACATAACGACATAATTCAACAGGCTTTAAAAACGAAATTAGAGTACTTTCGTGACGATTTAATTAATAGGCGTGAGCTAGTTTTACGAGACCGAACAAAAAAACGAATGGTAAACGTTCAATCCGCTTGGGAAGCATTGAGAGACCGTTAATCATTCGCTAGTTGTATATTAGCACCAGCAATTACAAAAATCAATTTGCCTAATTTTCAAGATACGTCTGTATTCGTAAAAAGCTTAGCAATGGATTTTGAAGAGCAACGGAGGACGGAGCGTAAGCCCGCCCGACGTGCTCTTCAAAATCCTGTGCTACTTTTGCGTTAGGGCGAAATTGAAATTGGTCGTGATTTGTTTGTTTGAAAATATTCAGGAAGGAGGAATCTGGCGTTACCCGTCTACTTGACATACGGGTAACTTAAGGAACATAGATATGAGGAAGATATATAAGACTAAAATCAAGAATTACCCAGATGGTACAAAGGTTTATACGGTTTATAAGAATTCTCTTTCGATCGATGATACTGCTAAAAAAGAAAATTTTATCGAATCGATTTCGGAGCTTAAAACTGATTTGACTGCAGAAGAAAAAGAGCTTGAGAAACAACGTAATTTGTGGAAAGTGAAAACAAAAATTAAAGATTATTGTCTTAGTAATGATTTTGATTACTTTTGGACGTTGACATTTGGCGGAGAAGATAGGTATGACAATACTGTTTGTTTCAAGAAGCTTGATTTATGGTTGCGTAAAATGCGACGAAAACATGGTAAATTTGATTATATTTTTATTCCTGAGCGTCACAAAGATGGTGCTATTCACTTTCACGGCGTTACTGGTGGTTTTGCTGGCGAGCTTGTTGATTCAGGTGTTAAGCATAATAAAGCAACTGTATTCAATTGTGTTGATTGGGAACATGGTTTTTCGACTTTAACTAGAATTAGGAGCAAGAAGAAATGTGCAAGCTATGTGACTAAGTATGTTACGAAAGATTTAGACCAAAGCATTGTTGGAAAAGGTAAAAAAAAATACTGGTGTTCTCGTGGATTGAGACTACCAGCAGTTGAGTATAGCGGTCGAAATTTAGGTCTGGGGTTGGAGCCAGACTATGAGAACGACACTTGCTTAATTTATAAAATCAAGTGAAT
>NZ_JARJHD010000034.1:0-2126 GCF_030441955.1 Enterococcus spodopteracolus
GTTCTGATTATTGGAAATCTTCTTTGCCCTCCAGTGTGAGGGCGATTTTTTATCTGTGAGGATATGAACAGATGTCAAACATCAAAAAATACATCATTGATTACGACTGGAAAGCATCAATAGAAATTGAAATCGACCATGACGTAATGACAGAGGAAAAACTTCACCAGATTAATAATTTCTGGTCAGACTCTGAATACCGACTCAATAAACACGGCTCTGTATTAAATGCTGTATTAATCATGCTGGCGCAACATGCTCTGCTTATAGCAATTTCAAGCGACTTAAATGCATATGGTGTTGTGTGTGAGTTCGACTGGAATGATGGAAATGGTCAGGAAGGATGGCCTCCAATGGATGGTAGCGAAGGAATAAGAATTACCGATATCGATACATCAGGAATATTTGATTCAGATGATATGACTATCAAGGCCGCCTGAGTGCGGTTTTACCGCATACCAATAACGCTTCACTCGAGGCGTTTTTCGTTATGTATAAATAAGGAGCACACCATGCAATATGCCATTGCAGGGTGGCCTGTTGCTGGCTGCCCTTCCGAATCTTTACTTGAACGAATCACCCGTAAATTACGTGACGGATGGAAACGCCTTATCGACATACTTAATCAGCCAGGAGTCCCAAAGAATGGATCAAACACTTATGGCTATCCAGACTAAATTCACTATCGCCACTTTTATTGGCGATGAAAAGATGTTTCGTGAAGCCGTCGACGCTTATAAAAAATGGATATTAATACTGAAACTGAGATCAAGCAAAAGCATTCACTAACCCCCTTTCCTGTTTTCCTAATCAGCCCGGCATTTCGCGGGCGATATTTTCACAGCTATTTCAGGAGTTCAGCCATGAACGCTTATTACATTCAGGATCGTCTTGAGGCTCAGAGCTGGGCGCGTCACTACCAGCAGCTCGCCCGTGAAGAGAAAGAGGCAGAACTGGCAGACGACATGGAAAAAGGCCTGCCCCAGCACCTGTTTGAATCGCTATGCATCGATCATTTGCAACGCCACGGGGCCAGCAAAAAATCCATTACCCGTGCGTTTGATGACGATGTTGAGTTTCAGGAGCGCATGGCAGAACACATCCGGTACATGGTTGAAACCATTGCTCACCACCAGGTTGATATTGATTCAGAGGTATAAAACGAATGAGTACTGCACTCGCAACGCTGGCTGGGAAGCTGGCTGAACGTGTCGGCATGGATTCTGTCGACCCACAGGAACTGATCACCACTCTTCGCCAGACGGCATTTAAAGGTGATGCCAGCGATGCGCAGTTCATCGCATTACTGATCGTTGCCAACCAGTACGGCCTTAATCCGTGGACGAAAGAAATTTACGCCTTTCCTGATAAGCAGAATGGCATCGTTCCGGTGGTGGGCGTTGATGGCTGGTCCCGCATCATCAATGAAAACCAGCAGTTTGATGGCATGGACTTTGAGCAGGACAATGAATCCTGTACATGCCGGATTTACCGCAAGGACCGTAATCATCCGATCTGCGTTACCGAATGGATGGATGAATGCCGCCGCGAACCATTCAAAACTCGCGAAGGCAGAGAAATCACGGGGCCGTGGCAGTCGCATCCCAAACGGATGTTACGTCATAAAGCCATGATTCAGTGTGCCCGTCTGGCCTTCGGATTTGCTGGTATCTATGACAAGGATGAAGCCGAGCGCATTGTCGAAAATACTGCATACACTGCAGAACGTCAGCCGGAACGCGACATCACTCCGGTTAACGATGAAACCATGCAGGAGATTAACACTCTGCTGATCGCCCTGGATAAAACATGGGATGACGACTTATTGCCGCTCTGTTCCCAGATATTTCGCCGCGACATTCGTGCATCGTCAGAACTGACACAGGCCGAAGCAGTAAAAGCTCTTGGATTCCTGAAACAGAAAGCCGCAGAGCAGAAGGTGGCAGCATGACACCGGACATTATCCTGCAGCGTACCGGGATCGATGTGAGAGCTGTCGAACAGGGGGATGATGCGTGGCACAAATTACGGCTCGGCGTCATCACCGCTTCAGAAGTTCACAACGTGATAGCAAAACCCCGCTCCGGAAAGAAGTGGCCTGACATGAAAATGTCCTACTTCCACAC
>NZ_JARJHD010000035.1:0-2076 GCF_030441955.1 Enterococcus spodopteracolus
TCCGTACCCAGCACCGTCTCGGAGCCGGAGGATTCAAATCCCTCCGGCGGAGTCTGCTCCTGCTCACCAGCCCGGAACACCACCGTGACACCGGATATGTTGGTATTCCCCTCAGTGTCCAGCACCGGCGTACTGTTCAGCAGCACGCTTTTTAAGCCATCCACCGGACCTTCAATCGGCCCTTCGCTGATGGCATCGATCACACTCAGCAACTGCGTGGACTTCAGGTTGTCCTTCGCTTCGCGCGGGGTATGCCCCTTACTGCTTCCTTTACCCATTCCTCACGCTCCATAAATGACAAAACCGCCCGCAGGCGGTTTCACATAAAACATTTTGCATCAGCGACCAATCACCACAACCTGACCACCGTCCCCTTCGTCTGCCGTGCTGATCTCCTGAGAAACCACGCGTGACCCCACGCGCATTTCCCCGTACAGAACAGGCAGAACATTGCCCTGGGCAACCATGTTATCCAGTGAGGAGAAATAGGTGTTCTGCTTACCGTTATCCGTTGTCTGTATACGGGGAGTTCTGGCTTTCGGTGCCAGCATCTGCGCCACACCACCGAGCACCATACTGGCACCGAGAGAAAACAGGATGCCGGTCATACCACCGGCCCCAATGGCTGCCCCCCATGCTGCAAGGGTGGCTCCGGCGGTAAAGAATGATCCGGCAATGGCGGCAGCCCCCAGGACAATCTGGAATACGCCACCTGACTTGGCCCCGGCGACTCTGGGAACAATATGAATTACGGCGCCATCAGGCAGAGTCTCATGTAACTGCGCCGTTAACCCGGACGTGCTGACGTCCCGCCCGGCAATCCGTACCTGATACCAGCCGTCGCTCAGTTTCTGACGAAACGCCGGGAGCTGTGTGGCCAGTGCCCGGATGGCTTCAGCCCCCGTTTTCACACGAAGGTCGATGCGGCGACCAAATCGTTGTAAATCCCCGTAAAGGCAGATGCGCGCCATGCCCGGTGACGCCAGAGGGAGTGTGTGCGTCGCTGCCATTTGTCGGTGTACCTCTCTCGTTTGCTCAGTTGTTCAGGAATATGGTGCAGCAGCTCGCCGTCGCCGCAGTAAATTGCGGCGTGATTCGGCACTGATGACCCAAAACAGCACAGCAGCACATCGCCCGGCTGTGCCGCTGACAACGGCACCTGATACAGCCCCGTCGCCTCCAGATTATCCAGATAGAGATTCTGGCCGTTACGCCACCAGTCATCCTCACGATGAAAGTCCGGCATCTCAATCCCCGCCAGATGATAAGCATCCCGGAACAGTGTGTAACAGTCCGTCACACCGTGCTCAAAGCGCCGCCCGGTGAGATGCGGCACACAGCGGAACTTATGAATCGTCCCCCGGCAGACCAGCCACCACGGCAAATCACTCTGCACCTGCAGCCGCCGGTCGGCCTCACTCAGCCAGGGCAGACCACCGGGGTGGCTGTGGACCAGCGCCACAATCTCACCCTGCATTTCTGCCTGCAGCCAGTCTTCCGGCGACATACGGAAATACGCCTCCGGCTCACCGGAGATATTCACGCAGGGGAAATATCTTTCCCCCTCCGGCGTGCTTACCACGAAGCCGCACGACTCCGCTGGCGCACATCGCCGGGCGTGCGCCAGAATCGCTGATTCTGTCTGTGTCATGGGATTTACTGCGAAAGTTTGTTAATGGAAAGGAAGCCGCCAAAGTTGCCGACGTTATTGCGGAACTTACAACCGCTCAGGCATTTGCTGCATTTATCCTTCGTGATATCGGACGTTGGCTGGTCATATTCATCCGCGACAGCCGGACCGCTATAACCGCACTCGTCACCGCGATAGGTCCAGGTGCAGGTGTTGGCCAGCATGATACGTCCCGGAAAAACAGCGCCATCCGTTTCCGTCGGCGTGGACAGTACAAAGGAGGCACTCACCGCGCTCAGTTCGCTGCACTGCTCAATGCGCCAGCGGCTGATCACCTCCTGCTCCGGATCGGCGTAACTGTTTCCGTTGACGAAGTTCACCGCATCCAGAAAACGGGCGTAAACCTTACGCCGGACCACCGTTCCGCCGACCAGACTCTGCATATC
>NZ_JARJHD010000036.1:0-2049 GCF_030441955.1 Enterococcus spodopteracolus
GAGGTAGACGCAGAGAACTGAAACATCTAAGTACCTGCAGGAAGAGAAAGAAAATTCGATTCCCTGAGTAGCGGCGAGCGAAACGGGAAAAGCCCAAACCAATGAGCTTGCTCATTGGGGTTGTAGGACTCCGATATGGTAGTTCTTTCAGATAGTCGAATGACTTGGAAAAGTCAGTCAGAGAGGGTGAAAGCCCCGTAGATGAAATTTGGAAGGCACCTAGGAGGATCCTGAGTACGGCGGAACACGAGGAATTCCGTCGGAATCCGGGAGGACCATCTCCCAAGGCTAAATACTCCCTAGTGACCGATAGTGAACCAGTACCGTGAGGGAAAGGTGAAAAGCACCCCGGAAGGGGAGTGAAATAGAACCTGAAACCGTGTGCCTACAACAAGTCAAAGCCCGTTAATGGGTGATGGCGTGCCTTTTGTAGAATGAACCGGCGAGTTACGATTGCATGCGAGGTTAAGTTGAAGAGACGGAGCCGCAGCGAAAGCGAGTCTGAATAGGGCGTTTGAGTATGTAGTCGTAGACCCGAAACCATGTGATCTACCCATGTCCAGGTTGAAGGTGCGGTAAAACGCACTGGAGGACCGAACCCACGTACGTTGAAAAGTGCGGGGATGAGGTGTGGGTAGCGGAGAAATTCCAAACGAACTTGGAGATAGCTGGTTCTCTCCGAAATAGCTTTAGGGCTAGCCTCGGAATTGAGAATGATGGAGGTAGAGCACTGTTTGGACTAGGGGCCCATCTCGGGTTACCGAATTCAGATAAACTCCGAATGCCATTCATTCATATCCGGGAGTCAGACTGTGAGTGATAAGATCCATAGTCGAAAGGGAAACAGCCCAGACCACCAGCTAAGGTCCCAAAATATATGTTAAGTGGAAAAGGATGTGGGGTTGCACAGACAACTAGGATGTTGGCTTAGAAGCAGCCACCATTTAAAGAGTGCGTAATAGCTCACTAGTCGAGTGACCCTGCGCCGAAAATGTACCGGGGCTAAACATATTACCGAAGCTGTGGAGTACACCTTTAGGTGTATTGGTAGGAGAGCGTTCTAAGGGCGTTGAAGGTAGATCGTGAGGACTGCTGGAGCGCTTAGAAGTGAGAATGCCGGTATGAGTAGCGAAAGACAGGTGAGAATCCTGTCCACCGAATGACTAAGGTTTCCTGGGGAAGGCTCGTCCGCCCAGGGTTAGTCGGGACCTAAGCCGAGGCCGACAGGCGTAGGCGATGGACAACAGGTTGATATTCCTGTACTCGTTGTTTTTGTTTGAGCAATGGAGGGACGCAGGAGGCTAAGGAATGCAGACGATCGGAAATGTCTGTCCAAGCAGTAAGTCTTGATAGGAGTCAAATGCTTCTAACTTTAAGGACAAGCTGTGATGGGGAGGGAAATAATAGTACCGAAGTTCCTGACGTCACACTGCCGAGAAAAGCTTCTAGTGAGAAAACAACGACCCGTACCGCAAACCGACACAGGTAGTCGAGGAGAGAATCCTAAGGTGAGCGAGAGAACTCTCGTTAAGGAACTCGGCAAAATGACCCCGTAACTTCGGGAGAAGGGGTGCTGATCGTCAGATCAGCCGCAGTGAATAGGCCCAAGCGACTGTTTATCAAAAACACAGGTCTCTGCAAAATCGTAAGATGAAGTATAGGGGCTGACGCCTGCCCGGTGCTGGAAGGTTAAGAGGAGTGCTTAGCGTAAGCGAAGGTACGAATTGAAGCCCCAGTAAACGGCGGCCGTAACTATAACGGTCCTAAGGTAGCGAAATTCCTTGTCGGGTAAGTTCCGACCCGCACGAAAGGCGTAACGATTTGGGCACTGTCTCAACGAGAGACTCGGTGAAATTTTAGTACCTGTGAAGATGCAGGTTACCCGCGACAGGACGGAAAGACCCCATGGAGCTTTACTGTAGTTTGATATTGAGTGTCTGTACCGCATGTACAGGATAGGTAGGAGCCGTAGAAGTCGGAACGCTAGTTTCGATGGAGGCGCTGGTGGGATACTACCCCTGCGTTATGGCCACTCTAACCCGCACCACT